>NZ_JBHXVG010000003.1:0-37706 GCF_042672405.1 Streptomyces sp. NPDC127197
GGTTGATAGGCCGGATATGGAAGCACGGCAACGTGTGGAGTTGACCGGTACTAATAGGCCGAGGGCTTGTCCTCAGTTGCTCGCGTCCACTGTGTCAGTTCTGAGGCAACGAACAGTTGCCGGCTTTGAGTCGAACAGACAATTGAAGAGTGTGCTTGTTCGCTCGAAACCAATAGGGTTTCGGTGGTCATAGCGTGAGGGAAACGCCCGGTCACATTCCGAACCCGGAAGCTAAGCCTCACAGCGCCGATGGTACTGCAGGGGGGACCCTGTGGGAGAGTAGGACACCGCCGAACAATCTTTGAAGGACCCCTGGTCACCAGCGTTCAGCTGGGACCAGGGGTCCTTTTGTTTTTTCCAGAGCGCGCGGCGTACGTGGCTGCGCGAGAATGACTTGCGGTACCGAAGACAGGAGTCACCGATGTCCACCAACTCTCCCGAGGACCGACCGGAGCGCGACCAGCGGCGACGGGATGGTGGGGAGCGCGGCGACCGAGGCGGCTACCGCGGCGATCGTGGTGACCGCGGTGACCGCGGCGGTTTCCGGCGGGACAACGACCGTGGCGGATACGGCCGGCGCGACGATCGCCGTGGTGACGACCGGGGTGGGCGTGGTGGCTTCCGGCGCGATGACCGCCGCGATGACCGGCGGGATGATCGCCGTGACGACAGGCGCGATGACCGCCGTGACAGTGACCGGGGCGGATACGGCCGGCGTGACAGTGACCGTGGATCACGTCCGTCCTTCCAGCGCGGTGACCGTGACCGTGGGCCGCGTCGGGACGACCGTGGAAGCCGTCCCGGTGGCTTCCGTCGGGACGACCGCGGTGACCGCCCGGCTTTCCGTCGGGAGGACGACCGTGGTGACCGTCCTTCCTTCCGTCGGGATGATGACCGTGGCGGATACGGCCGACGCGACGATCGGCGTGGTGATGACCGTGGTGATCGTGGTGGTTTCCGCCGTGATGACCGCCGTGATGACCGCCGTGATGACCGCCGTGATGTCCGTCGGGACGACCGCCGCGATGACCGGCGCGATGTCCGGCGTGACAGTGACCGCGGTGGATACGGCCGACGCGATGACCGGCGCGATGACCGTCGGGACGACCGCCGCGATGACCGTCGGGACGACCGCCGCGATGACCGGCGCGATGTCCGGCGTGACAGTGACCGCGGTGGATACGGCCGACGCGATGACCGGCGGGACGACCGCCGCGATGACCGGCGCGATGACCACCGTGACGACCGCGACCGTGGCTTCCGGCGGGATGAGCGGGGGGACCGAGGTGAGCGCGGTGGGTTCCGGCGGGACGACCGTCGGGGCGAGGGCCGCGGGGAGCGCGGTGGCTACGGGCGCCGCGACGACAGCCGGGGTGAGCGCGGCGGGTACCGGGGTCGGGACGACCGTGGTGGGCGTGGTGCGCCGCGTAGGGACGACCGTGGTGGCCGCCCCGGTGGCTTCCGTGGCCGCGACGACCGGCACGGTGGCGGTGGCGGCCGGTTCCGTGAGGAGCGGGACCGTGACCGTGAGCCGATCAAGCGGCTGCCGATCCCCGAGGACGTGACCGGCGACGAGATCGACAAGGACGTACGGCAGGAGCTGCAGAGCCTGCCGAAGACGCTCGCGGACGATGTCGCCAAGAACCTGGTGATGGTTGCCCGGCTCATCGATGAGGACCCCGAGGCGGCGTACGGCTACTCGAAGGTCGCCCTGCGGCTGGCCTCGCGCGTGGCGGCCGTTCGGGAAGCGGCCGGGTTCGCGGCGTACGCGAACCAGAAGTACAGCGAGGCGCTGGCCGAGTTCCGTGCGGCGCGGCGTATGACCGGCAACGTCGATCTGTGGCCCGTCATGGCCGACTGCGAGCGGGGCCTGGGACGGCCGGAGAAGGCGCTCGACATGGCCGGCGCGCCCGAGGTGCACAAGCTCGACAAGGCCGGGCAGGTGGAGATGCGGCTGGTCGCGGCCGGTGCCCGGCGTGACATGGGGCAGCTCGACGCGGCCATCGTGACGCTGCAGAGCCCCGAGCTGGCCTCCAGCTCCGTACAGCCGTGGACCGCGCGGCTGCGGTACGCCTACGCGGACGCACTGCTCGCGGCCGGGCGGGAGCGAGAGGCGCGGGAGTGGTTCGCGAAGGCCGTCGAGGCGGACCGGGACGGCAGCACGGATGCCTCGGACCGGCTTGCCGAGCTGGATGGCGTGGAGTTCGTCGACGCTCTCGACGAGAGTGAGCAGCGCGACGAGAGCGAGGGCGGCGACAAGCACTGACGTGCCCGAATGAAGGGGGCGGGACCCGGACATGGGTCCCGCCCCCTTCGTATGTCAGATGTCCAGTGCGCGCAGCACCAGCCCGGACGCCGGTTTCGGGCCGAACGACGTCGACTTGCGGGGCATCGTGACGCCTTGGCGGGCGAGGTCCCGTACGACTTCCTCGCGGACGGGGTGCATCAGTACGGCCGTGCCGCCGTCGCGTTCCGCCTTGGTGACCGTGGCGGACGCGTCGTGGATGTAGGCGATGTGCGCGGGGGAGTCCTCGGGGATGTGCCAGACGTGGGCGAGGAGTGTGGCGTGCAGGACCGTGGCGTCGAGGGTGCGCCATGCGGTGGGGCGGTCGGTGGGGACCGTACGGGAGAGCAGGTCCGGGTCCGGGCGGTCCACCAGGTGGAAGGCGCCGTCGCCGGCCAGGAGGAAGGCGTTGCCGGCGGCCGCCGCGTCGCCGAGCGCGGCGAGCGCCTCGGCCAGCGGTGCGTCGAGGCGGCGTACGCGGAACCGGCCGTAGAGGGCGGCGAGGGCGTCGGCCACCGGCAGTCCGTGCAGGAGGCGGTGGATGGCGCGGACGCGCAGGGGGTAGCGGGCGGTGTCGACCAGCAGGACCAGGCCGTAGTCCCAGGGGCTGGGGGACGGGTGTTCGGCGCGCAGCAGGCAGTAGGTGGCCCAGCGGTGGTGGCCGTCGGCGATCAGGGCCTGGTGGTGGGCGAGGGCGGACTGGATCCGGGCCACGTCGCCGGGGTCCGTGACGGACCAGAGGCGGTGGCTGAAGCCGTCCTCCGTGGTCGTGGCGAGCAGAGGGGGCTTCTCGGCTGTGCGTTCCACGACTTCGGTCGTGGCGGCCGCCGGGCCGTTGCCTCGGTAGGTCAGGAGGAGGGGCTCGAGGTTCGCGGAGGTGGCGCGCATCAGGGCCGCTCGGTCGGCGACGATGTGCGGCATGACGTCCTCGTGCGGCAGGACCACGCCCTCCGCCGGATCCGAGACCCGCAGGGCGCCGATGAGCCCGCGCTGGAGCATTCCGTTGCCGTCGTGCTGTTCGTAGACGTAGAGGCCGGGCTCCGGGTCGGGGGTGAGGACTCCGTCGGTGAGCCAGCGGTGCAGGGTGTCCGCGGCCTGTGCGTTGCGGGCGGTGGGGGTGGCGGCCTCGGGGAGAATCAGGCGGACGATGTTGTGCGGGTCGGCCGACTGCAGATGGTGCAGGCCGTCCGGGCGTACGACGACGTCGTACGGAGGGGATGTCACGGCGGCCAGGCTGCCGACCCGGTCGGGGTCGTAGCGGAGCCCTCGGAACGGGGTGAGTTCCAGGCCTCGGCGCGTCGTTGCTTCCGGGTGACCTGCTGTGTTCATCTCGGCATCGTACGTGTGTCGGCGGCATGGGGGATGATCGGGGGAAAGACGCCGAACCGAGGAGAGATGCGGAATGAGCCAGGGGGTCAGGACCAGGCCCGAGGGCTGTGGGCAGGCGCTCAGCGAGGCGTACGACACGGCGCTGCTCGACCTGGACGGAGTGGTGTACGCGGGCGGGAACGCGATCGTGCACGCGGTCGACTCGCTCGGTGCGGCCCGGGCGGGCGGGATGCATCTCGCGTACGTCACCAACAACGCGCTGCGGACCCCGGACACCGTGGCCGCGCATCTGACCGCACTGGGCATACCCACGACGGCCTCGGACGTGATCACTTCGGCGCAGGCGGTGGCACGGCTGATCGCCGAGCAGGTGCCGTCGGGAGCCCGGGTGCTGGTGATCGGAGGCGAGGGGCTGCGGGTGGCGCTGCGGGAGCGCGGGCTCGTTCCCGTCGAGTCGGCGGACGACGATCCGGCGGCGGTCGTGCAGGGGTTCGGCGGGCCGGAGTTGCCGTGGGGGCGCTTCAACGAGGCGTGCTACGCCATCGCGGCGGGCGTGCCGTGGTTCGCGTCGAACACCGACCTGACGATTCCGAGTGCCCGCGGGATCGCGCCGGGCAACGGCGCTGCCGTGGAGGTGGTGCGGATCGCGACCGGCGCCGAGCCGCAGATCGCGGGCAAGCCGCTGCCGCCGATGCACCGGGAGACGATCCTGCGCACGGGGGCGAAGCGGCCGCTGGTGGTGGGGGACCGGCTGGACACGGACATCGAGGGCGCCTTCAACGGCGAGGTCGACTCGCTGCTGGTGCTGACCGGCGTGACCGACGGCCCGCGGCTGCTCGCCGCGCCGCCGCAGCACCGGCCGACGTATGTCGACGCCGATCTGCGGGGGCTGCTCACCGGGCAGCCGGAGATCGCCGAGGCGGGCGACGGATTCCGGTGCGGAGGCTGGACGGCGACGGCAGGCGCGGAGCAGCTCGAACTCGACGGTGACGGCGAGCCCGTGGACGGGCTGCGCGCGCTGTGCGCGGCGGCCTGGACGGCGGCCGGTGAGGGGGTGTGCGAGCTGGACGGGGGGAAGGCGCTGGCGCGGCTGGGCCTGTGAGACGGGGTCAGCTCTTCCGTGCGCGGGATCGGAATCTTGATCCGATCAGAGGGTAGGCTAACCTAACCCCGTGTTGGTTGAAAGTCCTCCCGAACAGCGCGCGGACATCACCCCTGCGCCTCCAAACCGCCGGGTGATACGTGCCTTTGGGCTGCTCGTGGCCGTGGCGATCATGGTGCTCGTCGCGCTGGCGAGCATCGCGGTCGGCGCGAAGGAGCTGTCCCTGGAGCAGGTCTGGCACGGCCTGTTCGAGAACTCGGGGACGTACGGCGACGTCGTGGTCGACGAACGGATGTCCCGGACGGTCCTCGGGCTCCTCGCCGGCGCGGCGCTCGGCCTGTCCGGGGCGGTGCTGCAGGCGCTCACCCGTAATCCGCTGGCCGATCCCGGACTGCTCGGCATCAACGCGGGCGCGTCCGCAGCGGTCGTCACCGCCCTCACCTACTTCGGCGTGACGAGCCTGAGCGGCTATGTGTGGTTCGCGTTCTTCGGTGCGGCCGCGGTCGGGGCGCTCGTGTGGTTCCTGGGTGGCAGCCGGGGGGCCACGCCGGTCCGGCTCGCGCTGGCCGGCACCGCGATCAGCGCCGCGCTCTACGGCTATCTCCAGGCCGTGATGATCATGGATGATGCCGCGCTGGGCAAGATGCGCTTCTGGACGGTCGGTTCGCTGACCTCGGCGACCGACGAGACCATCACACAGGTGCTGCCCTTCTTCCTGGTCGGCTCGCTCCTCGCGCTCGCGCTCGCCCGGCCGCTGAACGCCATGGCCATGGGCGACGACACCGCCAAGGCCCTCGGCGCCAACCTCAACCGGACCCGGGCGCTGTCGATGCTCGCCGCCACCGTGCTGTGCGGGGCCGCGACCGCCGCCTGCGGGCCGATCGTGTTCGTCGGACTGATGGTTCCGCATGTCGTGCGGTCCTTCACCGGGCCGGACCTGCGCTGGATCCTGCCGTATGCGGCGATCCTGTCGCCCGTGCTGCTGCTCGGCGCGGATGTGCTCGGCCGGATCGTCGCCCGGCCCGCGGAGGTCCAGGTCGGCATCGTCACCGCGATCATCGGCGGGCCGGTCTTCATCTTTCTCGTACGACGGCGGAGGACGGCCCAGCTGTGAAGACCAACCGTGCCAACCGTGCCGTGCGCACGCCGGGCGGGCTGTCCGTGCGCCTGGACGTCCGGACCCTCACCGTCGTCCTCCTGCTGCTGCTCGCCGCGCTCGCCGCGAGCGTCGTGCTGATCGGCACCGGCGACTTCCCGATCCCGGCCGGCGACGTGCTCAAAACCCTGGTCGGGAACGGCGATGCCGGTCAGGAGTTCATCGTCAACGAGCTGCGGCTGCCGCGGGTCCTGGTCGCGCTGCTGGTCGGCGCCTCGCTGGGCCTCGGCGGTGCGCTGTTCCAGTCGATCTCCCGCAATCCGCTGGGCAGCCCGGACGTGCTCGGCCTCGGTCAGGGGGCGACGGCCGGTGCGCTCGTCATGATCGTGCTGTTCTCCGGGAGCGCGAACGCCGTCACCCTCGGCGCGCTGGTGGGCGGTCTGGGGACCGGGCTCGCCATCTACGTACTGGCCTGGAAGCAGGGCGTGCACGGCTATCGGCTGGTCCTGGTCGGTATCGGTGTGTCCGCCGTCGTCACGGCCGTCAACGGCTATCTGCTGACCAAGGCCGACATCGTCGACGCGGCCCGCGCCGTGGTCTGGATGACCGGGTCGCTCAGCGGCCGGGACTGGGACCAGGTCTGGCCGCTGCTCGCGCTGTGCGCCGTCCTCGTACCGCTCGTGATGGCCAATGCACGCGGGCTGCGGATGCTGGAGATGGGCGACGACGTCTCGTACGCCCTCGGGGTGCGCGTCGAGCGCGTACGGCTGCTGCTGATGGTGGCCGCCGTCCTGCTCACCGCCGCGGCCACCGCCGCCGCCGGCCCCGTCAGCTTCGTCGCGCTCACCGCGCCGCAGCTCGCCCGCCGCCTGACCCGCTCGCCCGGCCCGAACCTGCTGCCGTCCCTGTGCATGGGCGCCGCCCTGCTGGTCACCGCCGACTGGATCTCGCAGCGCGTCTTCGGCGCCGACCAGCTGCCCGTGGGCGTGGTCACCGGCGTGCTCGGCGGTGTCTACCTGCTGTGGCTGCTGGTCACCGAGCGCAGGGCGGGCCGGATATGAACGCGAGCAGCAGCACCGAGCTGAACAACACAAGGAGCACCGTGAACCGCCTGACCGCCGAGAGCGTCACCCTCGCCTACGACCAGCGCGTCATCGCCGAGGAATTGTCGGTGGAGATCCCCGACAACTCCTTCACCGTGATCGTCGGTCCGAACGCCTGTGGCAAGTCGACGCTGCTGCGCGCGCTGTCGCGGATGCTCAAGCCCAGCCAGGGCCGGGTGCTGCTGGACGGGCAGGTCATCCAGTCGATGCCCGCGAAGAAGGTCGCCCGGACCCTCGGCCTGCTGCCCCAGTCGTCGATCGCGCCGGACGGGATCACGGTCGCCGACCTCGTGGGCCGCGGCCGCTATCCGCACCAGGGGCTCCTGCGCCAGTGGTCGACCGAGGACGAGCGGATCGTGCAGGAGTCCATGGCGCAGACCGGGGTCGCGGAGCTTGCGGATCGTTATGTCGACGAGTTGTCGGGTGGTCAGCGCCAGCGTGTCTGGATCGCGATGGCGCTCGCCCAGCAGACGCCGTTGCTGCTGCTCGACGAGCCGACGACATACCTGGACATCCAGCACCAGATAGATGTCCTCGACCTGTGCGCCGAGCTGCACGAGGAGCAGGGCCGCACCCTGGTGGCCGTCCTGCACGACCTCAACCACGCCGCCCGGTACGCCACGCACCTCATCGCGCTGCGCGGCGGCGAGGTGATCGCCGAGGGGGCGCCGAACGCCATCGTCACCGCCGAGCTGGTGGAGGAGGTCTTCGGGCTGCGCTGCCAGGTCATCGACGACCCGGAGACCGGGACCCCGCTCGTGGTGCCGGCGGCGCGCAAGGCCCGGGCGAAAGCCCCGGCCGTGGCGGCTACAGAAGCTTCCTGAGGCGGAACAGGTCGAACAGGCTCGCCTCCAGCTTCACCCGGCCCGAGCCCCAGGCCTTCGCGAAGTTCAGCTCGCCGTCCACGAGCGCCACCAGGTCGTCGCCGGCCAGGGTGAGCCGGATCTGCGCCTTCTCGCGCGCCCGTCCGCGGAGCGTGTCGTGCACCTTGATCCGGCCGTCCTCGAGGCGGCCGACGAAGGTGATGTCCAGGTCGGTGATGCGGCAGCTCACCGAGCGGTCCAGGGCAGCGGCCGCGCGGACGTCGCCCTCGGCGTCCTGCATGTTGTCCGAGAGCTTCTCCAGTGCGGCGCGGCACTCCTCGATCGTGGCCATAGCGATCGACGGTACCCCAGCGCTTCGCGGTAGCGTCGGGGCATGAACGACTCGGTTCCGCAGACGGAGATCCCTCAGGAGGCGGCGCCGGCGCAGCCCGAGTACGACCCCGCCGCCCCCGCCCCGCTCGAGGTGCCCCGCACCCCCACCGGCAACCCCGAGGTCGACGCACAGCTGGAGCGGCTGGCCGACGCCGACCACCTCGCCACCGACGGACACCTCGAGGTGTACGAGGATGTACATCGGGGGCTGCGCGACGCGCTCACCGCGCTCGACGCCCGCCCGGGACCTCCGGCGCCCCCGTCGACGTATGGGACTAGGAGCTGAACCGAACGTGGCAGGAGTCGCACGTCGCCGTCTGGATGCGGAGCTGGTCCGCCGCAAGCTTGCGCGCTCGCGTGAGCATGCCGGCCAGCTGATCGCCGCCGGGCGGGTCACCGTCGGCAGGACCGTCGCGACCAAGCCGGCCACGCAGGTGGAGACCGCGGCGGCCATCGTCGTCGCGGCCGACGACAACGACCCCGACTATGTGTCGCGGGGCGGCCACAAGCTCGCCGGCGCGCTGAAGGTGTTCGTCCCGCAGGGGCTCGTCGTCGAGGGGCGGCGGGCGCTGGACGCCGGTGCGTCCACCGGTGGCTTCACCGACGTGCTGCTGCGGGCGGGGGCCGCGCATGTCGTCGCCGTCGACGTCGGATACGGGCAACTCGCCTGGAGTCTGCAGAGCGATGAACGCGTCACGGTCAAGGACCGTACGAACGTACGCGAGTTGACGCTTGAGGCGATCGATGGGGAACCTGTGGATCTTGTGGTGGGGGATCTGTCCTTCATCCCCTTGGGACTGGTCCTGCCCGCACTGGTGCGATGCGTGCGGCCGGACGCCGATCTGGTGATGATGGTGAAGCCGCAGTTCGAGGTGGGCAAGGAGCGGCTGGGCAGCGGAGGAGTGGTACGGAGTCCGCAGTTGCGCGCCGAGGCCGTGTGCGCGGTGGCCGAGCGGGCCTGGGAGCTGGGGCTCGGGGTGAAGGGTGTGACGGCCAGTCCGTTGCCCGGGCCCTCGGGGAATGTCGAGTACTTTCTGTGGCTGCGGGCCGGGGCTCCCCGACTGGACCCGGCCGACGTTGACCGTGCAGTGGCGGAGGGGCCGCGTTGACACCGAACCGAGCTCGTACTGTTTTCCTGCTGGCCCACACCGGGCGACCCGCGGCGATCCGCAGCGCCGAGCTGGTGGTCAAGGGGCTGCTGCGGTCGGGGATCGGCGTCCGGGTGCTGGAGGCGGAGGCGCAGGATCTGCCCCTGCCGGACGAGGTGGAACTCGTCAAGGAGGCGACCCCGCAGTGCCTCGACGGGTGCGAGCTGCTCATCGTGCTCGGCGGTGACGGGACGCTGCTGCGGGGCGCGGAGTTCGCCCGGGCCTCCGGGGTGCCGATGCTCGGCGTCAACCTCGGGCGGGTCGGGTTCCTCGCCGAGGCCGAGCGGGACGATCTCGACAAGGTTGTCGACCGGGTGGTGACGCGGGCGTACGAGGTCGAGGAGCGGATGACCGTCGATGTCGTCGTGCTCAGCAACGGGGACATCGTGCACACCGACTGGGCGCTGAACGAGGCGGCCGTGCAGAAGGCGGGCGCCGAGAAGCTGCTCGAGGTCGTGCTCGAGATCGACGGGCGGCCGGTGACGGGGTTCGGGTGTGACGGGATCGTTCTGTCGACGCCCACCGGGTCGACCGCGTATGCGTTCTCCGCGGGGGGGCCTGTGGTGTGGCCCGAGGTGGAGGCGTTGTTGATGGTGCCGATCAGTGCGCATGCGCTGTTCGCGAAGCCGTTGGTGACGTCGCCGGACTCGGTGCTCGCCGTGGAGGTGCTGCCGCATATCCCGCCGGGGGTTCTGTGGTGCGACGGGCGGCGGACCGTGGAGTTGCCGCCCCGGGCGCGGGTCGAGGTGCGGCGGGGGGCTGTGCCGGTGCGGCTGGCTCGGCTGCATCATGCGTCGTTCACGGATCGGCTGGTGGCGAAGTTTGCGTTGCCGGTTTCCGGGTGGCGGGGGGCTCCGCATTAGCGGTTCGCCGCGGGGGTTCGGGTGCGTGGACGGCTGCGGGTTCGCTGTGGTTGATCGCGCAGTTCCCCGCGCCCCTGGGGGACGTGCACTCAGGTGAGTGACATGGGGGACCGGCGTCGCGCTTCAGGGGCTGAACCTCGTAAGGTCGTGTCCGTGTTGGAGGAGATGCGGATACGGTCACTCGGAGTCATCGACGATGCCGTCGTCGAGCTGTCGCCGGGGTTCACCGCGGTCACCGGTGAGACGGGTGCGGGCAAGACCATGGTGGTCACCAGCCTGGGGCTGTTGCTGGGTGGGCGTGCGGATCCGGCGCTCGTGCGGATCGGGGCGGGGAAGGCGGTCGTGGAGGGGCGGATCACTGTCCCCGACGACGCCTCGGTCGCCGTACGGGCCGAGGAGGCCGGGGCCGAGCTCGACGAAGGAGCGTTGCTGATCAGCCGTACCGTTTCCGCCGAGGGGCGGTCGCGGGCGCATCTGGGTGGGCGGTCGGTGCCCGTGGGGCTGCTGGCCGAGCTGGCCGACGAGCTGGTCGCCGTGCACGGGCAGACCGATCAGCAGGGGCTGCTGAAGCTGTCCCGGCAGCGGCAGGCACTGGACCGGTACGCCGGGGACGCGGTCGCCGTGCCGCTCGTCAAGTACACGGAGGCCTACCGGCGGCTGCGGGCCGTCTCCGCCGAGCTGGAGGAGATCACCACACGCGCGCGTGAGCGGGCCCAGGAAGCCGACATGCTGCGGTACGGGCTCGACGAGATCGCCGCTGTGGAACCGCGGGCCGGTGAGGACGTGGAGCTGGCCGAGGAGGCCGAGCGGCTCGGGCACGCGGAGGCGCTGGCGTCGGCCGCGGCCGCCGCGCATGCCGCGCTCGTGGGCAACCCGGAGGACCCCGAGGGCGTCGACGCCTCGACCCTCGTCGCGGGCGCGCACCGGGCACTGGAGGCCGTACGGTCCCACGATCCGGCGCTGGCCTCGCTGGCCGACCGGATCGGGGAGGTCGGGATCCTGCTGGGCGACGTGGCGGGGGAGCTGGCCGGGTACGCCGACGATCTGGACGCCGATCCGCTGCGGCTGGCCGCGGTCGAGGAGCGGCGGGCCGCGCTGACCGCGCTGACCCGGAAGTACGGCGAGGACATCAACGCCGTACTCGCTTATGCCGAGCAGGGCGCCGCGCGGCTCACCGAGCTCGACAGCGATGACGAGCGGATCGGGGAGCTGACCGCCGAACGGGATGCGCTGCGGACCGAACTGGGCGGGCTGGCGCAGGCGTTGACGGATGCGCGCACCGAGGCGGCGGAGCGGTTCGCCGGCGCAGTGACCGCCGAACTGGCGTCGCTGGCCATGCCGCACGCGCGCGTGTCGTTCTCGATCCGGCAGACCGAGGACCCGGAGGGCGTCGAGGTCGGCGGACGTGCGGTGGCGTACGGGCCGTCCGGTGTCGACGAGGTCGAGCTGCTGCTCGCGCCCCACCCGGGCGCGCCGCCCCGGCCCATCGCCAAGGGTGCGTCCGGCGGTGAGCTGTCCCGCGTGATGCTGGCCGTGGAGGTCGTGTTCGCGGGGACGGACCCCGTGCCGACGTATCTCTTCGACGAGGTGGACGCCGGCGTGGGCGGCAAGGCCGCGGTCGAGATCGGGCGGCGGCTGGCGCGGCTGGCGAAGACCGCGCAGGTCGTCGTGGTGACGCATCTGCCCCAGGTGGCCGCCTTCGCCGACCGGCAGTTGCTGGTCGAGAAGACGAACGACGGGTCGGTGACCCGGTCCGGCGTCAAGGTCCTGGAGGGCGAGGAGCGGATCCGGGAACTGTCGCGGATGCTGGCCGGGCAGGAGGACTCGCAGACGGCCCGGGCGCATGCGGAGGAGTTGCTGGAGACGGCCCGGGCGGACGTGTGACGGTGTCGAGGTCCACCTCCTTCGCCATCACGGCCGCCCTCACCCGCGCCGGACTCGCCGCCCTGCGGGCCACCGCGCCCGGTGGGCGGGAGCGGTGGGAGCGGAAGAACTACACCGGTAAGGCCGTGGAGTTGTACGCCGGACCCGCGGCCGCCCTCGCGGCGGCGGCCGGCGTCGGGCGAGTGCGTCCGCTCGCGGGGGCCGCCCTGGTGGCCGTCGGCGCCTGCGGGGCGTATGACGACGTCGCCGGGGATCACCGGCGCGGCTTCCGGGCGCATCTGGCGGCGCTGCGGGACGGTGAGGTCACCAGCGGTGCCGTCAAGCTGTTCGGGATCTCCGCGGCCGGGCTGCTCGTGGGCGCGGCGCTCAAGGAGCGGCCGCTGGACAAGGTGCTGGCCGGCGTCGTGATCGCCGGTGCCGCGCACTTCGTCAACCTCGTGGACGTACGGCCCGGGAGGGCTGCCGGAGCGGTCGTCGCACTCGCGGCGCCGGGGCTGCTGCGGAAGGGGCCGGGCGCGGACATGGCCGCCGTCACGATGGGGGCGGCTGCCGCGGTGCTGCCCGATGACCTGGGGGAGCGCGCGATGATCGGTGACACCGGCGCGCATGCGCTGGGAGCCGCCCTCGGGGCTGCTGTCGTTGCGGGCAACCGGCGAATCGGGCTGGTCGTCCACGCTGCGGCGGTCGTGGCCGCGGCGGTCTGCGGCGATCGGGTCAGCGAGCTGGCGAGGTCACTCGTGTGAGTGACTCGGGTCGCCGGGTTGTCTGCGGCCGAGGCGGTCGACGGGCCGTTGACGGCCGTATGTCCTGGCATGCTTGGGCGGGTACGCGAGGAAGCCGGGCGGTACACCCCCTCCGCACGATCCTTCTGTACGTTGCTTCGTGACCGTCCGACGCCGAACCAGGAGCCCCGGCCACGTGACCCCCGTGAGCAGCCCCTCACCGCACGGCCAGTCGCCGCTGCGCACCGTGCAGGTGTTGGGCGGAGGCAACGCCGGCAGCAGCGCACATGTGCGCTCTCTTGCCGCGGGGCTCGTCGCACGGGGCGTGCGGGTCACCGTGTGCGCCCCCCTCGATGCGGATCACACCTACGACTTCACCGGCGCCGGAGCCGAGCACGTCCATGTGCCGCGCAGCAGCGATCCCGCGTCCGTGGCCGTGCTGCGGGCGGCCTGCACGGGCGCCGACCTGGTGCACGCGCACGGACTGCACGCCTCCTTCCGGGCCGCGCTCGCCCTCGGCGGACGGCGCACCCCGCTGGTCGTCACCTGGCACAACCGCGCCCACGCCGAAGGGGCGCGCGCCCGCTTTCTGCGCCTGCTGGAGCGCCGGGTGGTCAAGGCCGCCGCGGTCGTGCTCGGGACCACGTCGGACCTCGTCGACCGGGCGCGCAGGGCGGGCGCCCGGGACGCCCGGCTCGCCGCCGTCGCCCTGCCCGGGCAGCGCACGCCCGTCGAGCGCGACGACCCCGACCGGCTGCGCCCCAAGATCCGGGCCGAACTCGGCGCCACCGGACGCCCGTTGCTGATGGCCGTCGGCTCCCTCGACCCGCAGCGCGGCTACGACGTCCTGCTGGACGCCTCGCGTGCCTGGCGTCGGCTCGATCCCGTGCCGCTGGTCGTCGTCGCGGGGGAGGGGCCGTTGCGTGCGGTGCTGCAGCGCCGGATCGAGGAGGAGGGGCTGCCGGTGCGGCTCATCGGGCGGCGTGACGACGTGGCCGAACTGCTCGCGTCCGCCGACCTCGCCCTGCTGCCGAGCCGGTGGGAGTCCCGGTCCGTGCTCGCGCAGGAGGCCCTGCACGCGCGCGTGCCGCTGGTCGCCACCTCGGTCGGCGGCATCCCCGAACTCGTCGGCGACTCCGCCGAACTCGTCCCGGCGGGAGATGCGGAGGCGTTCGCCGACGCCGTCGTACGGCTCCTCACCGATCCCGAACGGCGGGAGCAGCTCAAGGAGATGGGCCTGCGGCAGGCGGCCACCTGGCCGACCGAGGACGAGACCGTCGCCCAAGTCCTCAGCATCTACGACGAGTTGACGCAGGCCAGGCCATTCGCCTAGGGCCTGTCCGGCCGGTCAAGTCGCAGGAAAGTGACGGTGCCTCGGGTCCTGGCCGACGTGCCGGCGTGCCCGCAGTGCCAGGCTCAACGCCAGTACGGTCTGCGGGTCGTCGAGGTCGGTGCCCAGCAACTCGCCGATCCGGGCGAGGCGGTTGTAGAGCGTCTGGCGGTTGAGGTGCAGCTCGCGGGCCGTCTCCGCCTTGCGGCCCGCGTGTGCCAGGTACGTCTCCAGGGTGGGCAGCAGCGGGGGTTTGGAGCGGCGGTCGTGGTCCCGGACCGGGCCGATCGCGCGGTCCACGAAGGCCGCGAGGTCGGGATGGTCGCGCAGCCGCCACAGCAGCAGGTCGATGTCCAGGCGCCGGGCGTCGTACCAGGGACGGTCCGTGAGCCCCTGTGCCGCGGCGGCCGTCTCCGCCGCGTGCCGCAGCCCTGCCGACGCCGCCGCCCAGCCGCCGGCGACCCCGACGACCACGACCGGCGGCTGGGCTCCCGGCCGCTGCATCCCCGCCCGCTCCACCCCGGCCCGCAGCGCCGCCGCGACCCGGTCGGCGACCGCGGAGCGCTCCGACTCCGACCGCAGGCCGAGCAACAACGGGACACGGCCCTCGACCGGTCGTACGCCCAGCAGTACCGGAACCCCCACCGAGGCCAGCTCCTCCGCCACCGCCCGGGCCAGCACCGCCCAGCCGCCGCCGCTCCCGGCCCCGCTCGAACTGGCACTGCCCCCGTCCGGAGTCAGCGCGTCGCCCAGCCGCATCACCACCGGCAGCAGCGGGCCGGCGCCCGGCTTGAAGCCCAGGACACGCGCCTGCGCCGGGGCGTCCTGCGGGGTGATCCGGCCCTCGGCGAGGTCGGTGAGGAAGTCGCCCCGCCCACGCGCCGCCAGCTCCTCCTCCTGACGGGCCTGCATCAGGACCACGGCGAGGATGTCGGCGGCCCGCTCGGCTGCGATCCGGTGCACCGGCGCCAGGGGTGCGCGGACCGGCAGGAGCACGAGACGGGCCCGCACCGACCCCGTCCCCGGACCGCCCCCCGGCACGTCCACGAGCACCGACCCGGACGGCGGCGCGTCCTTGTGCTGGCCGCGCAGCCCCTCCCACACCTGGAGCGGTTCGGCACCCTCGGGCCCGGCCCCGGCGGCGTACAGGAGGCGGCCGTCGGAGGTCTCCAGGAAGACCGGGTTGCCGCTGAAGTCGGCCAGGATGCCGAGCACCTGCGGTACTCCGCCGCCGCCCAGCAGGGCCTCGGTGCAGCGCCGGTGCACCTCCTCCGCCTGCTGGAGCAGCGCGTAGTGGCCGTTGACGATCTCGGTGTGGATCTCCTCCGTGACCGTCACGAACGGCACCTCGCGGTGCAGCTGGACCAGCGGGAGCCCGGCCGCACGCGCGGTGTCGACCAGCGCGGCGGGCAGCCGGGTGAAGCGGGGGCCCAGCTCGACCACCAGGGCGGCGATGCCCCGCTCGGCCAGGGTGCGCACGAACGCCCGCTGGTCGGCCGGCCGGGTGCCCAGGCCGTAGCCGGTGGTCAGCAGCAGTTCGCCGCCCTTCAGCAGCGAGGCGATGTTCGGCACCTCGCCCGCGTGCACCCAGCGCACGGTCCGCTGCAGCCGGTCGGAGCCCGCGAGCACCTCGGGGAGCCCACTGCGCAGCCCGGGCAGCTCCAGCGCCCGCTGGACGGTGATGCCGGCGCCCTGGCTGTCGAATCGGTGGTCCGTGCGGCTGTCCATGCAGCGGACGCTACCTGCGCGAACGCTCCGGCGACATCTCCGAGCGGTTACGGCAACGATCACCTCGGAACCGGCCTACAGGGGCTTGATGTTGTGGTTGAAGCGGAAGACGTTGTCCGGGTCGTGGTGCCGCTTCAGTTCGCCCAGGCGCCGGATGTTCTCGGCGCCCAGTCCGGCCCGTACACGGTCCGTGCCCTCGTCGCCGATGAAGTTGAGGCAGACCGCTCCGGTGCTCCACGGCCGGACGTCGGCACAGGCGTCGCGGACCCACCGCATGCACCGCTCGTCGTCCGCCAGGTCCGCCCAGATGGCGAAGGGATGCACGGCCCAGGGCGCGTCCCGGTACGGCACCGGGTGGCCGGCCGGGCCCTCGGCGACCGCGCCGCCCAGCGGGAACAGCATGTGCCTGGTGCCGGTCGGCACGGGCAGGGAGTCTGCGCGGGCGCAGAAGACGTCCACGAACTCGTCGGGCGCGCCGGTCAGACACTCCGCCGACCAGTGGTTCCGCAGGCCGGGCGGGTCGTCGATCATGCACTGGAGGTCGGCGTACGGGATCGCGGTGACGAGCTCTGCCTCGTGCGGCAGCGCCAGCAGCGGCTCGGCCACCTTGCGCAGGTCCTCCTCGGCGCCCGCGTACGCCAGCAGCACACAGCACAGCAGCCTGCCGACCAGCCGTGGCGGTACGAAGTCCGCGCGCGGGCCGGTGAGGTGGATGACGGCGCCGCCCGCCTCCAGGGGGCCGGACTCGATGATGTCGCGGTAGGTGCGCACCGCCTCGGGGCCGAACTCCGGGAGGTACAGCACCAGGGCGATGGAGAACTCGGGTACCTCGTACAGCTTCAGGGTGAGGGCCGTGGCGATGCCGAAGTTGCCGCCGCCGCCGTGCAGGGCCCAGAACAGGTCCGGGTTCTCGTCGGCGTTGGCGTGGACCTGCTCTCCGTCCGCGGTGACCAGCTCGACGCCGAGCAGGTTGTCGACGGCCAGGCCGCAGGAGCGCTCCAGCCAGCCGCTGCCGCCGCCGAGGACGAAGCCGCCGACGCCGGTCGTCGAAGCCCGTCCGCCCGTCGTCGCCAGGCCGTACGGCTGCGTCGCGCGGTCCAGGTCGCGCATCGTGGCGCCGCCGCCGATCCGGACCGCCTCGGCTGCTGGATCGACGGTGACGTCGTGCATCCGGCGCAGGTCGACGACCAGTCCGGAGTCGTTCGTCCCCATGCCCGCGACGCTGTGACCGCCGCCGCGCACCGCGATGTTCAGGTCCAGGTCGCGTCCGAAGCGCACGGCCCGGACGACATCGGCCTCGTGCGCGCACTGCGCGATCACGGCCGGCCGGCGGTCGATCATGGTGTTGAACACGGCTCGGACGTCGTCGTAGCCCGGATCCCACGGGGCGAACACATCGCCGTCGAGATCGTCACGGAGCGCATCGAGGGCCGCGTGCGCCTTGGAGGACATGGCCGCCCCCTTCCGGCGAAGGGCGCATGCGCTTCCAGCCTAGGCCGGGGCGGCCCGTCGGTCCTCTCCGGCCTTCCGGCCGGGGGCTCAGCCCCCGTACGCCCCCGAGGCCGTCAGGCGCAGTGCCGTGTCGATGAGCGGGACGTGGCTGAAGGCCTGCGGGAAGTTGCCGACCTGGCGCTGCAGGCGCGGGTCCCACTCCTCGGCGAGCAGTCCGAGGTCGTTGCGCAGGGAGAGCAGCTTCTCGAACAGCTTGCGGGCCTCGTCGACGCGGCCGATCATCGCCAGGTCGTCCGCCATCCAGAACGAGCAGGCCAGGAAGGCGCCCTCGTCGCCGGGGAGACCGTCGACGCCCGCGTCCTCGCCCTGCGTCGGGTAGCGCAGGATGAAGCCGTCCGGCGTGGACAGCTCGCGCTGGATGGCCTCGATGGTGCCGATCACGCGCTTGTCGTCCGGCGGCAGGAAGCCCATCTGCGGGATCAGCAGCAGCGAGGCGTCCAGCTCCTTCGAGCCGTACGACTGCGTGAAGGTGTTCCGCTCCTTGTCGTAGCCCTTCTCGCACACGTCCCGGTGGATGTCGTCACGCAGCTCGCGCCAGCGCTCCAGCGGGCCGTCGGCGTCGCCGGACTCCAGCAGCTTGATCGTGCGGTCGACGGCGACCCACGCCATGACCTTGGAGTGTACGAAGTGGCGGCGCGGGCCGCGCACCTCCCAGATGCCCTCGTCCGGCTCCTGCCAGTGGTCCTCCAGGTAGCGGATCAGCTTCAGCTGGAGCAGCGAGGCGTAGTCGCTGCGGGCCAGGCCCGTCATGTGGGCCAAGTGCAGGGCCTCGGTGACCTCGCCGTACACGTCGAGCTGGAGCTGGTGTGCGGCGCCGTTGCCGACCCGTACCGGCGCGGAGTTCTCGTAGCCGGGCAGCCAGTCCAGCTCTGCCTCGCCCAGCTCGCGCTCGCCGGCGATGCCGTACATGATCTGCAGGTTCTCGGGGTCGCCGGCGACCGCGCGCAGCAGCCACTCGCGCCAGGCGCGGGCCTCCTCGCGGTAGCCGGTGCGCAGCAGCGAGGACAGGGTGATCGCGGCGTCCCGCAGCCAGGTGTAGCGGTAGTCCCAGTTGCGTACGCCGCCGATCTCCTCCGGCAGTGAGGTCGTGGGCGCCGCGACGATGCCGCCCGTGGGCGCGTACGTCAGGGCCTTCAGCGTGATCAGCGAGCGGATCACCGCCTCGCGGTACGGGCCGTGGTACGTACAGTGCTCCACCCACTCGCGCCAGAAGTCCTCCGTCGCCTCCAGCGACTGCTCCGGCTCCGGCAGCGGCGGGGGCTCGCGGTGCGAGGCCTGCCACGAGATGGTGAACGCGATCCGGTCGCCCGGCGCGACCGTGAAGTCGGCGTACGTCGTCAGCGCCCTGCCGTACGTCTCGGCGGATGTGTCGAACCACACAGAGTCCGGGCCCGCGACCGCGACCGTGCGCCCGTCGTGCTTGTGCACCCACGGGACGATCCGGCCGTAGGAGAACCGCATCCGCAGCGCCGAGCGCATCGGCACCCGGCCCGAGACGCCCTCCACGATCCGGATCAGCTGCGGCGCGCCGTCCCTGGGGGGCATGAAGTCGATCACGCGGACCGTGCCGCGCGGGGTGTCCCACTCCGACTCGAGGATCAGCGAGTCACCGCGGTAGCCGCGCCGGGCCGCCGTCGGGGGCTCGGCGTCGGCCGCGTGCGCAGGGCCGATCCGCCAGAACCCGTGCTCTTCGGTGCCCAGCAGACCGGCGAAGATGGCATGCGAGTCGAAGCGGGGCAGGCACAGCCAGTCGACTGTGCCGTCCCGGCAGACCAGGGCAGCGGTCTGCATGTCTCCGATGAGTGCGTAGTCCTCGATACGCCCGGCCACGTGCAACTCCAGTCGAACGGCCACGTCGCCCCACAGGGGGCTTTCGCTAAAGCGGTCAGGGGGTTGTTGTAATGCGTCGTTGAACTGTGAAGTAAAACCGTCGCTCTGCCCAGAGGCAAAACGACCGTCGTCGCTCAACGAACTGACGAGCTCTTGTTGTTCCGGTGCGTACGGGCGGGGGTGGTGCCGTGGTGCCGGCGGGCTCGGCAGCGAGTGTCCGAGCAGGATACGACGCACGTAGATGAACTGCGTGCCGCTCCGGGCAACGCACGTGCGCCGAACGAGTGAGCACCGGGTGAGAAACGCGTGAGCAGTACGTGTCCGTGGCGGGCCGTGCGCGGAGCGTGGCCGGGCGCCATCGGGCCGTGGCGCTGATACCCTGGTAGCCCGTGGACCGGTGGGCAAGAAACCCCCGAACCGCAGCGACGGCTCCTCCAGAAAACCCGGGATCTCCGGGCCGGACAGCCGCACCGCACTCCAGAACGCGACCACGGGAGCCTCCTCTTGGCCATGCCGCCCGCTGCTTTTCGAAACAGCACAGCCACGACGACCAAGCACATCTTCGTCACCGGGGGTGTCGCCTCCTCGCTCGGCAAGGGCCTGACCGCCTCCAGCCTGGGCATGCTGCTCAAGGCCCGGGGCCTGCGTGTCGTGATGCAGAAGCTCGACCCGTACATCAACGTCGACCCGGGCACGATGAACCCCTTCCAGCACGGTGAGGTGTTCGTCACCAACGACGGCGCCGAGACCGATCTGGACATCGGCCACTACGAGCGCTTCCTCGACCGCGACCTGGACGGCTCCGCCAACGTCACCACGGGTCAGGTCTACTCGACGGTGATCGCCAAGGAGCGCCGCGGCGAGTACCTGGGCGACACCGTTCAGGTCATCCCGCACATCACCAACGAGATCAAGAACCGCATCCGCCGCATGGCCGCCGAGGACGTGGACGTCGTCATCACCGAGGTCGGCGGCACGGTCGGCGACATCGAGTCGCTGCCGTTCCTGGAGACCGTCCGCCAGGTCCGTCATGAGGTCGGCCGCGACAACGTCTTCGTCGTGCACATCTCGCTCCTGCCGTACATCGGCCCCTCGGGAGAGCTGAAGACGAAGCCGACCCAGCACTCGGTTGCGGCCCTGCGCAACATCGGTATCCAGCCGGACGCCATCGTGCTGCGCTGCGACCGCGAGGTGCCGACCGCGATCAAGCGGAAGATCTCGCTGATGTGCGACGTCGACGAGGCCGCGGTCGTCGCCTGCCCCGACGCGCCCTCCATCTACGACATCCCCAAGGTCGTGCACTCCGAGGGCCTGGACGCCTACGCCGTCCGCCGCCTCGACCTGCCGTTCCGCGACGTGGACTGGACGACCTGGGACGACCTGCTCGACCGCGTCCACAACCCGCAGCACGAGATCAGCCTCGCCCTCGTCGGCAAGTACATCGACCTGCCCGACGCCTACCTCTCGGTCACCGAGGCGCTGCGCGCGGGCGGCTTCGCCAACAAGACCCGCGTCAAGATCAAGTGGGTCGCCTCCGACGACTGCAGGACGCCGGCCGGCGCCGCCGAGCAGCTCTCCGACGTGGACGCGATCTGCATCCCCGGCGGCTTCGGCGACCGCGGCGTCTCCGGCAAGGTCGGCGCCATCCAGTACGCCCGCGAGAACAAGATCCCGCTGCTCGGCCTCTGCCTCGGCCTGCAGTGCATCGTGATCGAGGCGGCCCGCAACCTCGCCGACATCGCCGACGCGAACTCGACGGAGTTCGACGCGGCGACGGCCCACCCCGTCATCTCCACCATGGCCGAACAGCTCGACATCGTCGCGGGCGAGGGCGACATGGGCGGCACGATGCGCCTCGGCATGTACCCGGCCAAGCTCGCCGAGGGCTCCATCGTGCGTGAGGTGTACGACGGCAAGGAGTATGTCGAGGAGCGGCACCGGCACCGCTACGAGGTGAACAACGCCTACCGCTCCGAGCTGGAGAAGAAGGCGGGCATCCTCTTCTCGGGCACCTCGCCGGACGGCAAGCTCGTCGAGTACGTGGAGTACCCGCGCGAGGTCCACCCCTACCTGGTCGCCACCCAGGCGCACCCGGAGCTGCGCTCGCGGCCGACCCGGCCGCACCCGCTCTTCGCCGGGCTCGTGAAGGCCGCGGTCGAGCGGAAGAATTCGAAGTAACACACCAGTTGTACGGTGGCCGGGGTGCATACCTTCAAAGGTGGGCACCCCGGTTTTCTCTTGTACGCCGGTTTCTCTTGTACGGGGATTCTCTGGTACGGGGATTCTTTGCACGTGGAAGGACAGGGCATGACGATCAAGGACATCCCGGAGGAGTGGGAGATCCGGGCTACGGACACCCCCTTCGTGGGCAACAAGACCTCCGTCCGCATCGACGACGTGGTCATGCCCGACGGCACCGTCGTACGCCGCGACTACCAGGTGCACCCGGGCTCGGTGGCGGTCCTCGCCCTCGACGAGGCCGACCGCGTGCTCGTCCTGCGCCAGTACCGCCACCCCGTGCGCCACAAGCTCTGGGAGATCCCGGCCGGGCTGCTCGACGTCCCGGGCGAGAACCCGCTGCACGCCGCCCAGCGCGAGCTCTACGAGGAAGCGCACGTCAAGGCCGAGGACTGGCGGGTGCTGACCGACGTCTACACCACGCCCGGCGGCTGCGACGAGGCCGTGCGGATCTTCCTGGCCCGGGGCCTGTCCGACGCCGACGGCGAGCGCTTCGAGGTCGAGGACGAGGAGGCCGACATGGAGCTCGCGCGTGTGCCGGTCGAGGAGCTCGTCCGTGGCGTGCTGGCCGGCGAGCTGCACAACACCTGCCTCGTCGTGGGCGTCTTCTCGCTCGTCGCCGCCCGGCAGGGCGACGGCCTCGACGCGCTGCGCCCGGCGCAGGCGCCGTGGCCCGCGCGTCCCTTCGAGTCCTGAACGCGCACAGGGCGCCTGCGGTGTCCCCCGGTGTGACGATCGCCTGATCCGATCGGGGGACGTCCCCGCCGTGCTCCACACGGTCCGTCGCAGAGCGTGAACTAGGCTCTGTAAGCGCCCGAACCGGAGTCCCGGCGGGATGTGTGCGGTGCGGTGGGACGGGAGTGTGGCCCGTGACGGATCAGGCGGTGGACACGGACGGCGTGCAGGTGTCGGGGCGCACGTCGGCGGAGAGCCAGTTCCTGGGCCGCACACGGGAGTTGAAGGAGCTGCGCGCCGACATCGAGCGTGCGGGACTGGACACCCTCTCCGGCCGGAAGGCACCACGCGCGCGGGTGCTCCTCATCGCGGGCAGACCCGGCTCCGGTCGTACGGCGCTGGCCGAGGAGCTGGTACGTCAGGTCGCGGAGCGTTACCCCGACGGGGTACTGCGGGCCCGGCTCAGCGAACCCGACGGCACCCCCGTCCCCACCGAGCGCACTGCCCGCGAACTGCTGTCCGCCCTGGACCTGCCGACCCCGCCCGGCGCCGCCGAGGACGACCTCGCGGCGGCGCTCCGCGAGGCCCTGACCGACCGCCGGGCCCTGCTCCTGCTGGACGACGCGGCCGACGCCGGGCAGGTCGACGCCCTGCTGCCGGACACCCCGGACTGCCTGGTCGTCGCCGTCTCCCAGGGCCCGCTGACCGGGATCTCGGACGTCCGCCCCTGCACCCTCGGCGGCCTCGACACCAAGTCCGCCGTCGAGCTGCTGTCCCGGCTCACCGGCTCCGTCCGGATCACCGTCGACCCGCGGGCGGCCGAAGGGCTCGTCGAGGAGTGCCAGGCCCAGCCGACCGCGCTGACGCTGGCCGGGGGCTGGCTCGCAGCCCGCCCCAAGGCGGCCGTCGCCGACCTCGCCAAGCAGCTGCGTGCCGAGGGCGACGAGGGGGCCCCGCTCGGCCGGGTCTTCCGGCTCGTGTACGCGTCCCTGCCGGGCCCCGCCGCCCGGATACTGCGACTGCTCACCCTGGCCCCGACCGGGTACGTCGACCCGCACACCGCCTCCGCGCTCGCCGGCTGTTCGGTCAGCGGCGCCCGCAGCACCCTGGACGACCTCGTCGCCGTCGGTCTGCTGCGGCCGGTGGACTCGCCGCTGCCGCAGTACGAGGTGCCGGGCTGTCTGCACCCCTTGCTGCGCGATCGCATCGAGGCTCAGGACCGCCCCGCCGAGCTCCAGCTGGCCCGCGCCCGGATGCTGGAGCGGACGGTCCGGCTGCTGCAGTCGTGCCGGGCCATCACCGAGACCGACAGCCCGCAGGCGCGCGAGAAGCTGCTCGGCATGCCGCGCTCCCTGCGCTTCCCCAGCCCCCGCGCGGCCGCCGACTGGTTGCGCATCCGCAAGCCGGCCCTGCTCGCCGCGGCCCGGCTGGCGGTCGCCGACGGGGAGCTGGACACGCTGGCCAGGCGTTTGATGTCCCAGCTGGTGCGGGCGATGGTGGCCCACTTCGGCATGCAGGCGGCGGCGCCCGACCTGTACGGCATCCACGGCCTCGTCCTCGATGTGGCCGAGCGCCAGGACCTGCCCCGCGAGCAGGCCGCCGCGCTGCTGAACCTCGGCGACCTGGACGCCCAGACCGGCCGCACGGCCGACGCGCTGACCCGCTACCGGGCCGCCCTGGACGCCGGCCGCCGGGCGAACGACCCGTATGCGACCGGACGCGCGATGGAATCCGTAGGCGGCGCACACCAGGAGCTCGGCGATCACGACCGGGCCGCCGACTGGTTCGGCCGGGCCCTCGCCGAGCGCCTGGCCCGCGACGAGCGCGCGGAGGCCGCCCGGCTGTACGGCCGTATCGCCACCGCACACACCTACGCGGGCCGCTACGGCGAGGCGCAGCGGCACTGGCGTGCCGCGATGGCCGGGTACCGCAAGCTGGGCGATGTGGCCGCCCACGCGCGGGCGTTGAGCGAACTGGCGCGGGTCCAGGAGTACGCGGGGCGGCCCGAGGAGTCGCTGCGCACCTGCCAGGAGGCCATCGAGTGGGCGCGCCGCGCGGAGGACGTACGACTGCAGGCCGCGCTGCACCTGCGGCTCGCCGACACCCTGGACCACCTCGGTGACTCCACGGCCGCTCTGCTGCACCGCAAGGCGGCGGAGCGCATGCTGGGGGAAGAGATGCAGGAGGGCGATACGCGAGATCCAGCCATGGAACAAGACGCTAATGCCTGCGAAATCCGTAGTACATCCGCTGAAGATTGATGCAATGAAAGGCTAGACAGCGGGAACGCCTTCATTAGACTGGCTCTGCCGCACGTTCTCCTGCGGTGTCTCCCGGTGTGCCCTGAACATCCGGGTATGTCGCGTACTACACCCTCTGAGTCAAGGACCGTGATCGACGTGAAGGTCGGCATCCCCCGCGAGGTCAAGAACAACGAGTTCCGGGTGGCCATCACCCCCGCCGGCGTGCACGAGCTGGTGCGCAACGGCCACCAGGTCGTCATCGAGCGCGGCGCCGGCGTCGGCTCCTCGATCCCGGACGCCGAGTACCTGGCCGCCGGCGCGCAGATCCTCGACACCGCCGACGAGGTGTGGGCCACCGCCGACCTGCTGCTGAAGGTCAAGGAGCCCATCGCCGAGGAGTACCACCGCCTCCGCAAGGACCAGACGCTCTTCACCTACCTGCACCTGGCCGCCTCCAAGGAGTGCACCGACGCCCTGCTGGAGTCCGGCACGACGGCGATCGCCTACGAGACCGTCGAGCTGCCGAGCCGCGCGCTGCCGCTGCTCGCCCCGATGTCCGAGGTCGCGGGCCGGCTCGCCCCGCAGGTCGGCGCCTACCACCTGATGCGCGCGGGCGGCGGCCGCGGTGTGCTGCCCGGCGGCGTCCCGGGTGTGCCGGCGGGGAAGGCCGTCGTCATCGGCGGTGGCGTCTCCGGCTGGAACGCCGCGCAGATCGCCATCGGCATGGGCTTCCACGTGACCCTGCTCGACCGGGACATCAACAAGCTCAAGGAGGCGGACAAGGTCTTCGGCACGAAGATCCAGACCGTCGTCTCCAACGCCTTCGAGCTCGAGAAGGCCTGCCTCGAGGCCGACCTCGTGATCGGCGCCGTCCTCATCCCGGGCGCCAAGGCCCCGAAGCTGGTCACCAACGAGCTGGTCTCCCGGATGAAGGCGGGAAGTGTCCTTGTCGACATCGCGATCGACCAGGGCGGCTGCTTCGAGGACTCCCGCCCCACCACGCACGCCGAGCCGACCTTCAAGGTCCACGAGTCGGTCTTCTACTGCGTCGCCAACATGCCCGGCGCCGTGCCCAACACGTCCACCTACGCGCTGACCAACGCCACGCTGCCGTACATCGTCGAGCTGGCCAACCGCGGCTGGGTCGAGGCGCTGCGCCGCGACCCCGCGCTCGCCAAGGGCCTCAACACCCATGACGGCAAGGTCGCTTACCGCGAGGTCGCCGAGGCGCACGGCCTGGAGCACGTGGAGCTGGAGTCCCTGCTCGGCTGAGCCGGCGGCACGGCTCGGACCAGGGCGTAGGCCCTAAGTCACCTTTTCGTAAAGGCGATACGTCAACACAGCCAGTCAACCTCGCCCACCCGGCCGGACCTTGCCCGACAAGGTCCGGCCGGGTGTGTGTATGGTCACTTTGCGACTCTCGGTCAACTCGCCTCGAACGTAACCCTTGAACCGATTCGCACACCGGTGAAACCTACCGTGCGACGGCCGTACGCCCTTGACAGAGGGATGTTTCATTGCCGACACATCCGGCCGGGTCCGGCGGATTGTGTTGCTGCGAACCGCCGACACGCCATAGAGTCGCCAACCGTCGGCATGGTGCCACGCTGACCTGTCTAGAAGTTTCCTGGTCACCAAGGAGGTAAGACGACTTGTGAATGAGTCGACATTTTCTCCCGGGGGTGGTCAACCAGGAAGCCCTGCGCGGGGCCAGGCTCCCGCGGGGTTCGAGGCTGTCGGCTCCGTCGCGGTGCGCACCTTCGCAGCCCACCAGAGTCACCAGACCTCAGGAGTGACTCGCCCAGCACACCAGAGCATGGATGGCCATCACGTGAACGCCATGGCCGGCGACGGAAGTGGCGCGCCCCACAACCACTTCGCCGACTACGACGAACTGCCCGAAGGGCACTTCTACGACCCCGACGCCGAGTACGAGCCCGACCCCGAGTACGCGGCCACGCTCGCGCCCGACGCTGCCCGCCAGCGCCGTGAGCGCATCGGCCCGACCGGTCGCCCGCTGCCGTACTTCCCGATCCCGGGCCCGCTGACCGACCACGGTCCCGCGAAGATCATCGCGATGTGCAACCAGAAGGGCGGCGTCGGCAAGACGACGTCGACCATCAACCTGGGTGCCGCGCTCGCGGAGTACGGGCGCCGGGTGCTGCTCGTCGACTTCGACCCACAGGGCGCGCTGTCGGTCGGCCTCGGCGTGAATCCGATGGAACTCGACCTCACCGTCTACAACCTGCTCATGGAGCGGGGGATGGCGGCCGACGAGGTGCTGCTGAAGACGGCGGTCCCCAACATGGACCTGCTGCCCAGCAACATCGACCTGTCGGCGGCCGAGGTGCAGCTGGTCTCCGAGGTGGCCCGCGAATCGACGCTGCAGCGCGCCCTGAAGCCGCTGCTGCCCGACTACGACTACATCGTCATCGACTGTCAGCCCTCGCTCGGCCTGCTCACCGTGAACGCCCTGACGGCCGCTCACAAGGTGATCGTGCCCCTCGAGTGCGAGTTCTTCGCGCTGCGCGGTGTCGCGCTGCTCACCGAGACCATCGAGAAGGTCCAGGAGCGGCTCAACCCGGAGCTGGAGCTCGACGGGATCCTCGCCACGATGTACGACTCGCGCACGGTGCACAGCCGCGAGGTGCTCGCGCGGGTCGTCGAGGCGTTCGACGACCACGTCTACCACACGGTCATCGGGCGCACGGTCCGCTTCCCGGAGACCACGGTCGCCGGTGAGCCGATCACCACGTACGCCTCCAACTCCGTCGGTGCCGCCGCCTACCGCCAGCTCGCCAGGGAGGTGCTCGCCCGGTGTCACGCCGAGTGAGTCTGCCGGGGGCCGACGAACTGTTCCGTACGACAGGGGGAATGGCGCTCCAGGCATCCACTCCCCGGCGCCAGGCCAACGGCGAGGCCAGGGTGCCGCCGCCCGCGGGGGAGGGCGACGCGGCCGCCACGGTGGAGGACGCGCCGCAGTCGGTGCCCGCGCAGGGCGGTGACGGCGACGGGGCCGAGCATGTCGCGGCCGACGCGGAGCCGGCCGACGCGGGGGAGTCCCGCAGCCGGGCAGCGGCCTCGGAACGCTCCTCCCGGCGTCAGGCGGCGCAGGAGGGTTCTGCCGCGGCGACGCCCCGCAAGCGTGGACGGGCGGCCGCACGGCGGCCCAGCGGGCGTGAGCGGCACGACGAGAAGATCACGGTGTACGTGTCCGCCGAGGAGCTCATGGATCTGGAGCACGCGCGACTCGTGCTCCGGGGAGAGCACGGGCTGGCCGTCGACCGGGGACGGATCGTGCGGGAGGCGGTCGCCGTCGTGCTCGCGGATCTGGAGACCAGAGGGGACGCCAGCATCCTCGTACGACGGCTCCGTGGGCGGTAACGGTAGCCTGCGGGGGCTATGACCTCGAACGACGCCTCGGCCTCCGGCGGTGCAGCCGGTCGTCGGCGTGCTCTGGGGAGGGGGCCGGGCGCTCCGGCGGCGCCTGTCGAGGCTCCGGTTCCTGTGGAGGCGCCGCCCGAGCCGGTCGCTCCTGCGGAGCCGGAACCTGAGGTCGTCGCACCGGAACCTGAGTCTGAACCCAATGCGACGGAGTCCGAAGCGGCTCCCGCGGCGTCCGAAGAGGGCGATTCCGGGGTCTTCAAGGTGCGGCTCTCCAACTTCGAGGGCCCCTTCGACCTGCTGCTCCAGCTGATCTCCAAGCACAAGCTCGACGTCACCGAGGTCGCCCTGTCCAAGGTGACCGACGAGTTCATGGCGCACATCAGGGCGATGGGGCCGGACTGGGACCTGGACGAGACGACCGAGTTCCTCGTCGTCGCGGCCACCCTGCTCGACCTCAAGGCGGCCCGGCTGCTGCCGGCCGCCGAGGTGGAGGACGAGGCCGACCTGGCCCTCCTCGAAGCCCGGGACCTGCTGTTCGCGCGGCTGCTCCAGTACCGCGCGTACAAACAGATCGCCGACATCTTCAGCAACCGCCTCGACGAGGAGGCCCGGCGCTATCCCCGTACCGTCGGACTCGAACCCCACCACGCGGAGCTGCTGCCCGAGGTCGTCATCAGCATCGGTGCGGAGGGGTTCGCGAAGCTCGCGGTCAAGGCGATGCAGCCGAAGCCCAAGCCGCAGGTGTACGTCGATCACATCCACGCGCCGCTGGTGAGCGTGCAGGAACAGGCCGGGATCGTGGTCGCGCGGCTGAAGGAGCTGGGCGAGGCCAGCTTCCGCGCGCTGGTCGAGGACACGGACGACACACTGACCGTGGTGGCGCGCTTCCTGGCGCTGCTGGAGCTGTACCGGGAGAAGGCCGTGGCGCTGGAGCAGGAGACCGCGCTCGGCGAGCTGCTGGTGCGCTGGACCGGCGGGGAGGGGGACGCGGAGCCCATGGTGACCGACGAGTTCGACCGGCCGCCCGAGCAGCCGAAGGAGCAGGAGGAGAAGGCGTGAGCGAGGACACCACCGGGCTTCCGACGGGGCTGCGGGGCGTCGCCGACCTCGAACTGAAGCCCGCCCTGGAGGCCGTCCTCATGGTCGTGGACGAGCCCGCGACCGAGGAGCATCTCGCGAAGATCCTCCAGCGACCCCGGCGGCAGATCGGCGACGCGCTGCGTGAGCTGGCCGACGAGTACACCGTGCAGGGGCGCGGCTTCGAGCTGCGGCTCATCGCGGGCGGCTGGCGCTTCTACAGCCGGCCCGAGTACGCGGCGGCCGTCGAGGGCTTCGTCCTGGACGGCCAGCAGGCCCGGCTCACCCAGGCCGCGTTGGAGACGCTGGCGGTGGTCGCCTACCGCCAGCCGGTCAGCCGTAGCCGCGTGTCAGCCGTACGCGGAGTCAACTGCGACGGTGTGATGCGCACCCTCCTCCAGCGGGGTCTGATAGAGGAGGCGGGCACGG
This sequence comes from Streptomyces sp. NPDC127197, assembly GCF_042672405.1. Lineage (NCBI taxonomy): Bacteria > Bacillati > Actinomycetota > Actinomycetes > Kitasatosporales > Streptomycetaceae > Streptomyces > Streptomyces sp. NPDC127197. The sequence continues at coordinate 29,177 of NZ_JBHXVG010000003.1, forward strand.
AACCCGAAACAGGTGCGATCCTGTACACGACGACGAACTACTTCCTGGAGCGGATGGGCCTGCGCGGCCTGGACGAGCTCCCGGAGCTCGCGCCCTTCCTCCCGGAGGCGGAGGCGATCGAGGCCGAGACGCAGGAAGGCGTGCCGTCGTTCGATCCGGACGCTCCGGATTCCGAGGACGCAGACGACAAGACGACGGAACTTTGATGCGAAGCAGCGGCAGCGGCAAGAGTGGCGGGACCGGCGGGCGCGGTAACTATCGCGGTGCCGGCAACAACAGGGACCAGAAGCAGGGGCAGGGCCGCCCCCGCAAGCCCCGCCCCGAGGAGCGCCGCTACGACGTGGGCCCGGGCGCCACCAAGGACGGCCCGAAGGCGGGGCGCGGCGGCGCGGCCCGCGGCGGCGCCAAGGGCGGACCCAAGAAGCCCCAGCAGGGCGGGCGTACGGCACCGGCGCGCTCGCGGGAGTACGAGACGCGGACCGAGGAGCGCAACCGGGAGCGGTACGCGGGCAAGAAGGACATCAAGCTGCCCAAGACCTTCCCGGGCGCCGAGCAGGAGGGCGAGCGGCTGCAGAAGGTGCTCGCGCGCGCGGGGTACGGCTCGCGGCGTGCCTGCGAGGAGCTGATCGAGCAGGCGCGGGTCGAGGTCAACGGCGAGATCGTCCTGGAGCAGGGCAAGCGGGTCGACCCGGAGAAGGACGAGGTCAAGGTCGACGGCCTGACCGTGGCGACGCAGTCGTACCAGTTCTTCTCGCTCAACAAGCCCGCCGGTGTCGTGTCGACGATGGAGGACCCCGAGGGCCGCCAGTGCCTCGGCGACTACGTCACCAACCGTGAGACGCGGCTCTTCCACGTCGGCCGGCTCGACACCGAGACCGAGGGCGTCATCCTGCTGACCAACCACGGTGAGCTGGCCCATCGCCTCACGCACCCCAAGTACGGCGTGAAGAAGACCTACCTCGCGCACATCGTCGGCCCGATCCCCCGTGACCTGGGCAAGCGCCTGAAGGACGGCATCCAGCTGGACGACGGGTACGCGCGCGCCGACCACTTCCGGGTCGTCGAACAGACCGGCAAGAACTACCTCGTCGAGGTCACCCTCCACGAGGGCCGCAAGCACATCGTCCGCCGCATGCTCGCGGAGGCCGGTTTCCCGGTCGACAAGCTGGTGCGCACGGCCTTCGGCCCGATCACGCTGGGCGACCAGAAGTCGGGCTGGCTGCGACGGCTGTCGAACACCGAGGTCGGGATGCTGATGAAGGAAGTCGACCTCTAGGTGTGCTGTCCGAACGGCGTGCGGCGCCCGCCGTCTCAGCGGGCGGGCGTCGCGTACCTGTCGGCGACGGGCTGACTACGCTGGACGGACGCAGAGCCGATACACACCAGCAAGGAGCATCGCCGTGGCGGTACGAGCGGTCCGGGGCGCCGTCCAACTCGAGCGGGACGAGGCCGGCCATATGGACGAGCAGGTCGGAGCCCTGCTCACCGCCGTCCTGGAGCGCAACGGGCTGAGCGTGGACGACCTGATCAGCATCTGGTTCACGGCCACACCCGACCTGCACAGCGACTTCCCGGCAGCCGCGGCGCGCAAGCTCGGCATTGTCGACGTCCCGCTGATCTGCGCCCAGGAACTGGACATCGCGGGCGCCATGCCGCGGGTCGTCCGCATCCTCGCGCACATCGAGTCCGACCGGTCCCGCGTCGAGATCAACCACGTCTACCTCGGCGCCGCGGCCGCCCTGCGCAAGGACATCGCGCAGTGAGGACCGCACTCGTCATCGGCACCGGGCTCATCGGCACCTCCGCAGCCCTGGCCCTGGTGCAGCGCGGCGTCATCGTGCACCTCGCCGACCACGACCCCGAGCAGGCCCGGACGGCGGCCGCGCTCGGCGCCGGCACGGACGAGGCGCCCGACGGTCCCGTCGACGTCGCGATCGTCGCCGCCCCGCCCGCCCATGTCGCCAAGGTGCTCGCGGACGCCATGCGGCGCGGGGTCGCCCGCGGCTACCTCGACGTGGCCAGTGTCAAGGGCGGCCCCCGCCGCGAGCTGGAGGCACTCGGCCTCGACCTGTCCTGCTACCTCGGCACGCACCCCATGTCCGGCCGAGAGAAGTCCGGTCCGCTGGCCGCGACCGGCGATCTCTTTGAGGGCCGCCCCTGGGTGCTCACCCCGACCCGGGACACCGACACCGAGGTGCTGAACCTCGCCCTGGAGCTGGTCTCGCACTGCCGGGCCGTCCCGGTCGTCATGGACGCCGACGCCCACGACCGCGCGGTGGCCCTTGTCTCCCACATGCCCCACCTGGTGTCCAGCATGGTCGCCGCGCGTCTGGAGAACGCCGAGGAGGCCGCCGTACGACTGTGCGGGCAGGGCATCCGGGACGTGACCCGGATCGCCGCCTCCGACCCCCGGATGTGGATCGACATCCTCTCCGCGAACCCCGGGCCGGTCGCCGACCTCCTCGCGGACGTCTCCGCCGACCTCGACGAGACGGTCCGCGCGCTGCGCGCCCTGCAGTCCTCCGACGAGACCAAGCGGCGCGAGGGCACCGCCGGCATCGAGGACGTCCTGCGACGCGGCAACGCGGGCCAGGTCCGCGTCCCCGGCAAGCACGGGTCCGCTCCGCGGGTGTACGAGGTCGTGGCCGTGCTGATCGACGACCAGCCGGGCCAGCTGGCCCGCATCTTCGCGGACGCGGGACGGGCGGGCGTCAACATCGAGGACGTACGCATCGAGCACGCGACCGGGCAGCAGGCGGGTCTGGTCCAGCTGATGGTGGAGCCCAAGGCGGCGCCCGTGCTGAGTGCCGCGCTGCGCGAGCGGGGCTGGGCGATCCGGCAGTAGGTGCCGGGGTGGGGTACCCCACCCCGGCGGGAGGTGCCGTGCGGCCGGACGAGTGACCCGAACCCAGTAACCTTGTGCGGGGCACGATCGCGCCCCGCACACTCACACCACACCGCACCAGGAAGGTGTCCCCCCGTGGAAAACGGCGCCGTTCGGACCGCCCAGCCCGTGATTGTCGCCATCGACGGCCCCTCCGGCACGGGCAAGTCGAGCACGTCGAAGGCCGTGGCGGCGCAGCTCGGCCTGAGCTACCTGGACACCGGCGCCCAGTACCGGGCGATCACCTGGTGGATGGTGACCAACGGCATCGACATCGACGACCCGTCCGCGATCGCCGCCGTGGCAGGCAAGCCGGACATCGTCTCCGGCACCGACCCGGCGGGCCCGACGATCACGGTGGACGGCGTCGACGTCGCCGGCCCGATCCGCACCCAGGAGGTCACCTCCAAGGTCAGCGCGGTGAGCGCGGTGCCCGAGGTGCGCGCCCGGATCACCGAGCTGCAGCGCTCCATCGCCTCCGCCGCCGAGAACGGCATCGTCGTCGAGGGTCGCGACATCGGTACGACCGTGCTGCCCGACGCCGACCTGAAGATCTTCCTCACCGCCTCCCCGGAGGCCCGTGCCGCCCGCCGCAGCGGCGAGCTGAAGGGCGTGGACATCCACACCACCCGCGAGGCCCTGATCAAGCGGGACGCCGCCGACTCCAGCCGCAAGACCTCGCCGCTCGCCAAGGCGGACGACGCGGTCGAGGTGGACACCACCGACCTCACGCTGCCGCAGGTCATCGAGTGCGTCGTCACCCTCGTCGAGGAGAAGCGGGCCGGGAAGTGAGCGAGGTGCCGTCGGCGCAGGGCGCCGAGGTCGGGCGGCGCATCGGCGTCGGCCTGATGTACGGGCTGTGGAAGCCGCGCGTGCTCGGAGCCTGGCGGGTGCCCGCGGCCGGTCCGGCGATCCTCGCCGTGAACCACTCCCACAACATCGACGGCCCGATGGTCATGGGCGTGGCGCCCCGGCCGACGCACTTCCTGGTCAAGAAGGAGGCGTTCGTCGGCCCGCTCGACCCGTTCCTGACCCGCATCGGCCAGCTGAAGGTCGACCGCGACACGACCGACCGGGCAGCGATCACGCGGGCCCTCGACGTGCTGTCCGCCGGCGGCGTCCTCGGCATCTTCCCGGAGGGCACCCGCGGCGAGGGCGACTTCGCCGCACTGCGCGCCGGCCTCGCGTACTTCGCGGTGCGCAGCGGCGCCCCGATCGTGCCGGTGGCCGTGCTGGGAAGTTCCGAGCGGCAGGGACGGTTGATAAAGGGGCTGCCTCCGCTGCGGCACCGCATCGACGTCGTCTTCGGCGAACCCTTCGAGGCGGGCGACGGCAGTGGACGGCGCACCCGCACGGCACTGGACGAGGCGACCGAGCGCATCCAGAAGCAGCTCACCGAGCACCTGGAAAACGCCAGGCGCCTTACCGGGCGCTGAGCGACACTGAGTAGTGGATCACCCGAAATCGGGTACTCCACCGATCACCACGATGAACGACGAGGTACGGACTTCATGAACGACCAGATCCAGCCCGACGGCTCGGACGCGTTCGAGCACGATCACGGGGCGCTCGGCGACGCCGAGTACGCGGAGTTCATGGAGCTCGCCGCGGAAGAGGGCTTCGACCTCGAGGAGGTCGAGGGTGCCATCGAGGCGGCCGGGCACGGACCGCTGCCCGTACTCGCCGTCGTCGGCCGTCCGAATGTCGGCAAGTCGACTCTGGTGAACCGCATCATCGGCCGCCGCGAGGCTGTCGTCGAGGACAAGCCGGGGGTCACCCGCGACCGCGTCACCTACGAGGCCGAGTGGGCGGGCCGCCGCTTCAAGGTCGTCGACACCGGCGGCTGGGAGCAGGACGTCTTCGGTATCGACGCCTCCGTGGCCGCGCAGGCCGAGTTCGCGATCGAGGCGGCCGACGCGGTCGTCTTCGTCGTCGACGCCAAGGTGGGCGCCACCGACACCGACGAGGCGGTCGTACGACTGCTGCGCAAGGCCGGCAAGCCCGTCGTGCTGTGCGCCAACAAGGTCGACGGCCCGAGCGGCGAGGCCGACGCGGCCTATCTGTGGTCCCTCGGCCTCGGCGAGCCGCACCCCGTCTCCGCGCTGCACGGCCGCGGCACCGGCGACATGCTGGACGCCGTCCTGGAGGCGCTGCCGGACGCGCCCCAGCAGACCTTCGGAACCGCCGTCGGCGGACCGCGCCGCGTCGCGCTGATCGGCCGCCCGAACGTCGGCAAGTCCTCGCTGCTGAACAAGGTGGCCGGCGAGGAGCGGGTCGTCGTCAACGAACTCGCCGGCACCACCCGCGACCCGGTCGACGAGCTGATCGAACTCGGCGGCAAGACCTGGAAGTTCGTCGACACGGCGGGTATCCGCAAGCGCGTCCACCTCCAGCAGGGCGCCGACTACTACGCCTCGCTGCGCACCGCGGCGGCCGTCGAGAAGGCCGAGGTGGCCGTCGTCCTGATCGATGCCGCCGAGTCGATCTCGGTGCAGGACCAGCGCATCATCTCCATGGCCGTCGAGGCGGGCCGCGCCCTCGTCGTCGCGTACAACAAGTGGGACACCCTCGACGAGGAGCGCCGCTACTACCTGGAGCGGGAGATCGAGACCGAGATGGGCCAGGTCGCGTGGGCGCCCCGGGTGAACGTCTCGGCGCAGACCGGACGGCACATGGAGAAGCTGGTCCCGGCGATCGAGACGGCCCTGGCCGGCTGGGAGACGCGCGTCCCGACGGGCCGGCTGAACGCCTTCCTCGGCGAACTGGTCGCCGCCCACCCGCACCCGGTCCGGGGCGGCAAGCAGCCGCGCATCCTGTTCGGCACCCAGGCCGGCACCAAGCCCCCGCGGTTCGTGCTCTTCGCCTCCGGGTTCATCGAGGCGGGCTACCGGCGCTTCATCGAGCGCCGGCTGCGCGAGGAGTTCGGCTTCGAGGGGACGCCGATCCATATCTCGGTGCGGGTGCGCGAGAAGCGCGGCGCGAAGAAGAAGTAGCGACACGGCACAAGACGTAGCAGGAGGGCGGCCCTTGTCGGGCCGCCCTCGTCGCTTCAGCTCCCTTTGCGGGGGCCGGGTGGCAGTGCCGCCGGGACGTGGTGCATCCCGGTGCCCTGCTGCCCGATCTGCCCGACCCGCTGCCAGGGCGACAGCTGCCCACTGCCGTGCCGGGCGCTCTGCGCGCCCGCGCTGTAGGCGCTGTACGAGCTGCTGAACGATCCCGCGCGGTGGCCCCCGAACGATCCCGAACCGTGCGGGATGCTCGCGAAGGCGGTGAACCCGAACTCGTCCTCGCCGCTGCGGTCACCCGGCAGCGAGCGGAAGGACTTGACGTACTCGGCATAGAGCGCGTCGTAGATCGGCGTGGCCGATGGGCCGCCCGAATGTTCCTGTGCCGGCCGCGTGGACCGGATCGACTGGAAGGACTGGCGGCGGGAAACGTCGTATGCGTGCACGTATGTCCAAACGACCCCGGCTCTGAAGAGATGCGGCCGAGCGAGACCGCAAGGGGCGCAGGACTGTTACACCCCCGACGATCTCGCTCGCTCACGTCCCCGCAAGCGGCAGCACACTCGCGACGAGCTTCCCGTTGGCCGCGGCCTTGTCCAGGGCGTCCCGCAGCAGATCCTCCCGGGGCTGACGCCCGATCGACCCCACCGGAGCCGCGAACATCAGCACCTGCTGGTGCTTGTTGGCGGCGGCCCGCCACCCCTCGGTCACCTGCAGCGGCTGATGCGCCTGCCACCAGGCCACCGGCTGACCGCCCGGGCTCGGCTGGAGCACCGCGTGCAGCTGCCCCATGGCGAGCAGCACGGACCAGCCGTGCAGCACCGGCGGCAGGGAGCTCAGCTCGGTCACCGGCATGAAGCCCTGCTCGATCAGCAGCGGCAGGAAGTCGTCACCGGAGGCGATGGAGCCCGGGCGCACGATGGGGCCGGTGGGTTCGACGACGAGGGCCGGGTGCAACTCCCCGGCGATGAGCACCAGTCCGCTGGTGACACCGAGCACGGCCTGCTCCGGCACCACCTGCTCCGGCTCCAGGTCGACCGTGTCGCCACTGATGGACCGCACGGCGCCCCGGAGCTGTTCCTCGGTGACCTGGACGACCTGCGAGGGCAGGCAGGTGGCGTGGGCGAAGGCGAGCACGGCGGTCTCGTCGCCGATGAACAGGACGGTGCTGGTCCGCTCGCGCTCGGAGTCCCCCGGGGTGCGGCAGGACGTGCAGTCGTAACTGCCGGGGGCGTTCTCTCCGGCGAGCAGCCGGTTGGCTTCTTCGTCGCCGATCTCGGCGCGTACCTCGTCGCTGACGTCGAGCATGCGCGGCACGGGTGGCTCCCTCGGGATGCGGTACGTGGCGAGGCCGGGTGGCTCCCGGCCCGTGGTCCGGGTGGTCCCGGGCTCATGAAGAAGACAACGGGGGATCTGTGGCGGGAGTCACGCTGACCGGCGAACGGAATCGAACCATCCACCGCACACGGTCACGACCGGCACGGAAGCGGACACTCAACGTCAAGTCGGGGAAGCGACAAGGAACTTGTAGCGGTGAAGTGGGTCACAGGCCGACGGAGTGACTGGTCGACAAATCAGGAAATCGGCGAATGAAATGGGTGGCCGAAAATTGACGATACCTCGGGTAACGGCGAACTGGCCTGGAGCGACAAGGAGTTGGTTGAGGTCGGCTGCTCAAGCTCCGTACATTCCTCGGCCGTGTGCAACGAGCACCGCTCGGGTACGTCCGCCGCCGCGCCGGCCGCATCAGGCCGGCGCACAGCACAGCCGTCGGCGGACGGGGCGGAGCGCGACGACCGCGGCCATGCGCGGGAAACGCGCCCCGTCTTGGGGGACCCCGGGTCCGTCGAGAGGGAATTACATGTCCGAATGTGCCGATACCACTCGCAACAACGTCCGTAAGACGCGTACGACGGCGGTCCTCGCCGGGGCGGCCCTGCTGGCCCCGCTCGGGCTGCTGGCCGGAACAGGCAACGCGGCGGCCGCGGACGGCGGAGTGTGGGACCGCATCGCCCAGTGCGAGAGCGGCGGCAACTGGCACATCAACACCGGCAACGGCTACTACGGCGGACTCCAGTTCTCCGCCGACACCTGGCGCGCGTACGGCGGCACGGCCTACGCGCCCACCGCCGACCAGGCCTCCAAGGAGCAGCAGATCGCCGTCGCCACCAAGGTTCAGCGCGCACAGGGCTGGGGCGCGTGGCCGACCTGCTCGGTGCGCGCCGGAGCGTCCGGCGGCGCTCCCGAGGCGCCCGCGACCGGCTCGGCCGGCGAGCAGTCCGACCAGTCCGACCAGTCCACCTCGTCGCAGCCGGCGAAGACGCCGGCGCGGGCGTCCAACCACACGGACCGCGGTGCGGCCCGCGGCGACTACACCGTCCGTCAGGGCGACACCCTGAGCGGTATCGCCGACCGGCACGGGACCACCTGGCAGCGGCTCTACGCCGCCAACAAGGCCGTCATCGGCGGTGATCCCGACGTGATCGTGCCCGGGCAGCGCCTCGCGCTCTGAGCCGCTCCCCTTGCCCGGAGCACGGGGCCCCGCCCCCGCGCCCCCCCCCGGGGGGGCCCCGGGGGCCCCGGGGGGGGGGGGCCCGCCCGCCCGGCGGGGGGGGGGAAAAAGCGGGGGGGGGGGGCGGCG